>NZ_VSRN01000001.1:2632500-2657500 GCF_008369915.1 Dyadobacter sp. UC 10
GCAAAGGTAGGAAAAGATTTTATGCTTCCAATAGCCAGTCAAAAAAATTGTCTCAATCTTTAAAAGTTCTTTAAGAAATAAAATTATTCCTCGTTGAGATCCAATTATTCGCCGGAAAGGAAGGGATATTTATAATCTTTCGGAGAAACGAGCGTCTCCTTAATTGCTCTGGGCGAAACCCATCTAAGCAGGTTTAGAATTGATCCTGCCTTATCATTTGTACCAGATGCGCGTGCTCCGCCAAAAGGTTGCTGACCAACAACCGCTCCGGTAGGCTTGTCATTGATATAAAAATTACCGGCTGAATTTACCAACTTTTCAGTCGCATAATGAATAGCGTAACGATCGTTAGCGAAAACTGCACCGGTCAGGGCATAAGGTGACGTGTTGTCAATAATTCCGATGATATCTTCAAACTCGTTTTCATCATATATATAAACAGTCAATACCGGACCAAATATCTCCTCGCAAAGCGTTACATAATCGGGTTTGCTGGCTTGGATGATCGTTGGCTGAATAAAATAGCCTTTACTCTTATCGAACGTCCCACCAGCGATAATTTTAGCATCATTGCTGGTTTGAACTCCCTCTATATAAGATGTGATCTTATCGAACGATTTCTCGTCAATAACAGCATTAACAAAATTTCCAAAGTCTTCAACACCGCCCATTTTTATCTTTGAGAGATCTTCCAGCATCAACGCTTTCACTTCATCCCATAAATTAGATGGTATATATGCTCTTGAAGCGGCAGAACATTTTTGTCCCTGATATTCAAATGCACCACGGATCAATCCAGTTGCAACAGCCTTTGGATCAGCAGATTTGTGAGCTAGTACAAAATCCTTTCCACCAGTTTCACCCACGATTCTTGGAAAAGATTTATAGCTGGAAATATGGTCTCCAATGGTCTTCCAAATATTTCTAAAAACCTTAGTACTTCCTGTGAAATGGACACCTGAAAATTCGGGATGACTAAAAACTACATCTCCTGCAACCGGGCCATCTACTAAAATCATATTGATAACCCCATCCGGCAATCCCGCTTCTCTGAAAACTTTCATAATCACATTGGCTGAGTAAACCTGCGTGAAAGCCGGTTTCCACAAAACGACATTGCCCATCAAAGCAGGAGCTGCTGGTAGATTGCCAGCAATAGCCGTAAAATTGAATGGGGTAATAGCCAAAATGAAGCCTTCTAGTGCCCGGTATTCCATCCGGTTCCAAACTCCGTCAGACGAAACGGGCTGTTGTTCATATATTTCACGCATGAAATTGACATTCAGCCTCAGGAAGTCTATCATCTCACAGGCCGAATCGATCTCGGCCTGGTAAGCGTTTTTTGACTGCCCCAGCATAGTAGCAGCATTGATTTCAGCTCTGTAAGGACCAGCTATCAGATCGGCGGCTTTGAGAAAAATAGCAGCTCGCTGTTCCCAGTTGAGTGAGGACCAGGCCGATCTTGCTTTGAGCGCCTCATCTATTGCAGTCTTAACATCTTCCGCCGATCCTTCGTGAAAATACCCCAGTGTGTGCTGATGATCATGAGGAGGTGATATGCGCTTTTTATTGCCACTAAAAATTTCCTCACTTCCTATGTACTGTGGAATATCCAAAACTTTTGACCTGGCTGCTTCAATGGCAGCCTTCAATTCGGCTCTTTCCACACTACCCGGACTATAATTCTTAACCGGTTCGTTTCTGGCAGCCGGAACATTAAAAATACCTGTTGACATATTATTGGATATTAGATTGTCGATTAAACATTTACAGATCAAAAAAAATTTAAAGATGATACCGAAATATCACTTCGGCGTTGCAAATCAGTTCGTTAATCTGTCTGCTTTTTTCATATTAGTTCCAGTTTCAAATCGCTTCACGCATGGATTTTAACTAAATTTGCACTCCGAATCGGGACTTATTTTTATACCAGATGAAATTTTACAGTACTAAAACTGAAAGCGTCAAAGCCTCGCTGGAAGAAGCAATTTTTAATAGCTTACCTAAGGATAACGGTCTTTACATGCCCGAATCTTTTCCAAAGATATCAGAAGATTTTTTGGCTGATATTGAAAACCGTTCTTTCAAAGAAATAGCGGTTGAAGTTGCAAACACACTATTTGAGGGTGAAATTACCAGAAGCGAGTTAGAAAACATGATAGATACAGCGTACGATTTTAACGCTCCCGTTGTGCAGATAGCTCCTGATGATTACGTTTTAGAGCTATTTCATGGCCCTTCTATGGCATTTAAGGATTTTGGAGCAAGGTTTATGGCCGCTATCATGTCGTATTTCCTGCTTCGGTCTGATAAAAAAATTAAAATTCTGGTTGCTACTTCCGGAGATACCGGCGGGGCTGTTGCCCAGGGTTTTTATAAAGTACCAGGCATTGACATTACGATCCTTTATCCGAGCGGCAAAGTGAGCGACATTCAGGAAAAGCAGCTGACAACGCTTGGGCATAATGTTACCGCTATTGAAGTTGACGGAACCTTTGATGATTGTCAAAAATTAGTGAAGGAAGCTTTCCTGGACGACGAGCTTAAAAATAAATTTAATCTTGCCTCTGCCAATTCCATTAATATCGCCAGGCTAATTCCGCAGTCCTTTTACTTCTTCTCCGCTTATGCTCAATTGAAAAATCTCGGTAAGCCGTTGGTGTTTTCGGTACCAAGCGGAAATTTTGGAAATCTGAGTGCCGGGTTGCTCGCATATAAAATGGGACTTCCTGTTCATCATTTCATCGCCGCCACAAATTTGAACAATGCGGTACCAAGGTATCTTGCTTCCGGAAGCTACGAACCTTCACCATCTATTGAAACGATTTCCAATGCAATGGATGTAGGTAACCCAAGTAACTTTGTTCGGCTTACCAGATTCTTCAATGATGACTGGGAGTCCGTAACTAAAAAAATATATGGTGCATATTTTGACGACGACCAAACCCGAAAGGCAATGCGTGAAGCTCGCACTAATGCAAATTATGTGATGTGTCCGCACACCGCAACTGCTTACCTTGGCTTGAAAGAGTTCCGAGAAAAAGTAGGAGGCGATTTTACCGGCATCTTCCTTTCAACAGCTCATCCAGCAAAATTTATTGACTTAGTAGAAGAAACTTTGGGTGAAAAGATAGAAATACCCCAAAGGCTTGAATCTTTACTTGATATTGAAAAAGTCTCTATTAAAATGAAAGCCGACTTTTTATCATTTAAAAATCTACTATTGAGCGAGTTATAGTCAAAAAAGGCTCAATTGATCGGTCTTACATTTTTATGTAGCCTCAAAATCAGGTACAAGCCCGCAAATAATAAAATGTAAAAGGGTGAAAAATTGAGACTTTTCACCCTTTTACATTTTTGTATAAAAATCTCAGTTGATAACGTCACCCCTTAAAAGTCGGAACCGCTTGCGAGACTCGGCGACAAAAATGCTTCCCGGATATTTTTCCATTAACTCTTGATAGAGTTTCATTGCCTGATCCTTGTCAGCCAATTTCTCCTCGTACAGCTTGGCCATTGCAAACAACGCGTCATCACCGTAAATGTCATGACCGAATTTCGTGTATAATAATTTCAAATCTTCCAGGGCACGCTGATTACTGTCAAGTTTGATATACGTCTTGGCTGTCAGCCAGACGATCTCATCCGTCAGACTATGGTTATTATACTTCTTATATAAATTTTTTAAGCTGTCGATCGCTTCGTATTTCTTGTTTTGGAAAAGAAGCAGCTCCACTCCCGAATATTGTCGCATTGCGGTTTCTGTACTGTCCAAACCGGTATTGTCCATGATCAGTAGGGACAGCTCGTTGGCATCATTCGCAATCTCTCTTGAAGTTGCTTTCTTAAGAATATCCAGAACAGCTTTGGCCAGTTCGAATTCACCTTTGAAGTAATGCAGTTTCGCATTTCTTAACTTCGCTTCGTAACCCAGCAAATCATCCTTCTGAGACTTTTCCACCTGCGAGTAAACCAGCGTTGCTTCCCATGGTTCCCCCTGCAAGAGATAAATGTCGCCCAAATCCAGCTTGCATTTATCTACAAAATTTTTCTCCTGCTTACCGGCCTGAATAGCAGTTTGTAGCGTCTCTGTTGCTTTCTTAAAATCATCCATATAAAAAGCATACAGAATTGCCATATTTCGCAAAGCCTCGATTGTGCGCACATTGATGCCCAGCTCATCCACGAGCTGTTGATATTGGCCAAGCAGTTTTTGCACTTCTGATCTATTGATCGGATAAGTATTTTTAACCTGCTCTTCACGCGCAAAAATGGCCATTCTGCGTGATACCGGATACAGCTGGCCTTTGGGATATTCTTTAACCAGGTAATCGTAAATGGCGCCGGCATTCTGATAATCCAGATTTTGTAAAGCCAGCATACCGAGATTGTATAATCTCGATCCATTGTGCTTAAATCTCCTGTCGAGTGCGCGCTCCTGAATAAAGGCTTTGTAAAAATCCTTCTTCTGAATTTGATACCATATCAGCAGTTCATTATAAAAACCTTCGTTCGGGAATTTCTGTATCTTATCGTACAGTACCTTTTCAAGCAGTGCCTGCTCCTTTTCATCTTTGGTAAAATCCTGAAGCATGTTTTGGACAACCTCGGTATTCTGATAACGCATACCGTAAGATAAAAGCTCGTCTATCATCCTTTCAGGCTCATTCAGATCCCTGTAGACGCTCGCAAGTTCCAGTTGGAAGATATCACTTCGCTTAATTGCTTCGCGGGCTTGCAGCAGGATTTTCTTCGCCAATTCAGGCTGACTTACATTACGATATTCTTCGGCTAAATCACGCTTCAGCTCAATCCTGATTCCTGATGACACGATGGCCTGCTCATGCTTTTTCGACGCCTCCTGCGCCTTCCCCTGGGCTTCCAGCATTAGCCCCCAATACAGGTTGTACCAGCTCGCGTTATTAGCGTCTGCCTTTATCTGACGTTTATAGAACTGCTCCCCTGCAGACCAATCCTTTGACTTGATGATACAGCTATTATAATTTTTTACTGAAGCTTTATCGAATCCGGATTTGAGGAAAATAGCATAGTAAGCGACTGCTTTTTCGCAATCACCATTTTTGAAATACTCTTCGGCCATTTGCTTTTCAGTTTGCCCAAACGCCGCTCCCACGCCGGCCGCCGCCAAACCTCCTATCATCAGCAACTCGTAAAACCTTTTCATAATAAGAAATAACTTTTTGTTTTTATTTATTATTAGTCTTTAGCACTGTGGATATGTAGATAAAACGGTTATCCACGACTAATCAACACAGTTATCCACATTTTGTTGATAATTATTAATGGATTGGGGATAAACATTGTGTTTTTTGCACAGCGTAAGAGGCTGTAATACAATATAAGTATTATTCAGGAGAGATGCGAGTGTTGATAAATCGGATAAGTGGGTGATTTATGCTATCCACAATTTCTACAGTGTATTAACAGGCTGTTAACTCAAGGTTAGGTTGTTCTTTATCCACTGGAGGGTAACGACTACAAAGTTATCAACCTAAAATCAGAGTTATACACCGAGTTATCCACAAAATGTGCGCTATTACCAACAAAATTCACGCGTTATTCACATAGTTATCCACACTCTAGGGATAACTTTTCCGTTTTTTTATTTATCTACAGCAATATTGATGTCGTTCAATTCAAAATTTGCTTTCAGAATGATCCTTTCTTTCAGATAAATGATCTTTTCGGGCTGCAGCCCTTTACTCATTTGCCCTGTATCCCATCGATGGTTTCGGTTACGATCGGCAGTAGCTCTTAAAAAGTACTTTCCTTGAGGGATGTGTTGGAATGTGTAGGCAACTCCCTCGGCTGTTTTTATAACCTTATATTGCTCGTCTACCAGTTCGATGATATAGTTGCTGGCAGTATCAGGATTGATTACCCTACCCCTGATAATTCCGTAATCTTCCTCGTTCAGCACGGGATGTTTAATGAATGTTTTCGCAAGCGTATCACTCTCAACACTGATAATTGTGCCTTTCGGAATATCCCATTTAATGGAATCTTTTGCAAAGGATTTAGCGGTAATAGTGGCAATGCTATGGTTCGAATTCCAGGTCAGCTTAAACGAACTGAGTGGTTCATGCGAGAGGCTATCTGTTATAAGGGTAATATTTTTGTCGTCCAGCGATTTGACTGGTTTGTTAAAAATGAGCTTGTAAATAAATGTATTTTCCAGGGGTTTGTTGGCTTCCGGCTGGGTGGATATGGTGAAAGCATCACGCTGCCGCTCCTTACCCCTAGGTTCCTGGAAAGCTATTTTTTGTTCAAATTCAGTCGTAGTTCCAAGCGAATCGGTTGCCGTTAGTTTTACCAAAGTGGAATCCGGATGTGGTTGTACATTGAAAAATTTTAGGGATCCACCGGGTTCCAGCAGATAGGGTAACGTATCCTTATTCATGAATAGCACATCAACCTTTTCGATCGGCTTGCTGAAGACAACTGCGTAATTATTTACTTTGGGTATGGTCCTCTGTATTTTTATAGGCGTATTATCGGACAAGAACATAGATATTTCATAAGATGAAGAATCCGTTCCGGCTGTGACGGTTTTGTCAATAAAGCCCATTCTTTCATCTTTCGCATTGTAAAGCATATTCCTGTTTTTGTCATCTATGGCGATCAGCTTGTACTGCCGGGTTTGAATATTTTCGATTGAAAAAACGCCTGAGCTGTCTGTTCTTGAAAAATAGTAGGGTTTTTGCTTGGTGATGTCAAGCGTATCACTGACATTGTATAGCCCCACCAGGGCGTCGAAAAGAGGCTTTCCTGACTGCATATCCTGAAGTACTCCATAAACCCTTCCAGAATCGAGCGAATTGGTTGTACTGAACACAATTTTCAGATTTTTTGCTGGGTTTTTTTCGGCAAAATCTTTGATAGCGTCTCCAAAATTCAATGTGAACGTCGTGCTGTCTTTGAATTCATTTTTGAAAGAGAGCAGCACAGACATACCATTCTGCTTGTAGGAGTATGGATTATCAGATTCTGGGGTGATCACGAGCTTTTGATTGATGTTATCAACCACCACATATTCGTCAAAGAATAACTCCACCTTTCTGCCTTTGAAGTTGAGCGTTTTGTTAGGCGGATTGCTTTCCAGCAATGTGGGTGGAATAGAATCTTTTTTGCCTCCTGTCGGTGCAACCTGCTGCGCGCAGCGATCGAAAAGGAACAGTAGTAAAATGGCGAACAAAACGGTACGGATCATATTTTGGTATTTAAAAAGCCCCGGTACACACTTGTACAGGGGCTGATTTGCGGTGATTCAATGCTATTTCTTTTTGATAATATAGATAATGCTGGAAGTGTTGATTTCCTTTTGACCAGCTACCCTACCCTTCCAGTTTGACAGCAACCCGGTTGTGCCGCTGTCTATCATATCTATTTTCTGATCTTTGTATTTTGTGCTGAGCATACTCACATAAAACGAATCAAACCACATAGGCAATGTCTTTTTTACTTCAAATCTATGTTTTCCGAGCAGCAATTTCATGGTACTTTTTGTAAAATGGTACAAATGCCGGGGTACATCGTAAGCTGCCCAAAATGTACCATATTTTGCTGCATCATGTGATTCGGGATTAGGTACCGCGATAACTAATAGCCCGTTTGGTTTTAAATGCGCATATAGCCATTCCAGCGTTTCATTCAGCCGATGCACATGTTCCAGTACGTGCCACATGGTAATCGTATCAAACTGCTGGCCGGCTAGTTCAGTGCTGTATATGTTTTCATAAACCTGATTACCGAGCCTTCCTTGTGCGACTCCTCGCGCGCCGGAATCGGGTTCGGTACCATTCACGGCCCAGCCATTTCCTTGTATAGCCTGGGCAAAGCTCCCCGTTCCGCAGCCTACATCCAGCAGTGTGCCTTTCTGAAATGAATGGGTATTGATGAGCTTTATTTTCTGTTGAATCGTATAATCTCTTACAGAATTGTATACACGGCTCATCAGGTCTTTCGCATCATCGTGATGTGAAATGTAATCCTGAGATTCATAGTATGTGCCAATTTCTTCTTCTGCGGGCCGGGGATTTGTAAATAAAAACCGGCATGAATTGCATTGCTGAATCTGAAATTGCTGATGCGAAACAGTGTAATCCTCGACGGTAAGAAATTCTTGAAAGTCTGATTTTTCACAGACCGGGCAGTTGGTTAGCGTTTCCAATTAGCGTCCTATATAAAGCATTAAAACAGAAATATCCGAGGGGCTCACGCCGCTGATCCGGGAGGCCTGGCCGATGGTAGAAGGGCGAGTTCGTTTGAGTTTTTCGCGGCCTTCATAAGATAGAGACGTCACCACGTCATAGTTGAAATTATCAATGATATTGAGATTTTCAAGCCGGTTCATTTTATCTACAAGCAGCATTTCCTTTTCAATATAGCTGTCGTATTTCAAGTTGATTTCAGCCTGCTGAACTGAGTCTTCTTTAAAATCAGCAATTAGACCTGCAACAATTTCACTATGTGCTGCCAGCTTTTCTACCGAAATCTGAGGACGTTTTAACAGTTGCGAAAGCGTCGTTTTTTCTCTTAGCAATGCAGTGTCCATTGCTTCCAATGCCCCATTAATTTCATCCGGAGTCACTTTGGTTGAAGCGAAAAGGGAAATGATATCGTCAACTTCCTGCTGCTTCCTCTTCACAGCATCCAGCCTGTCCTGTCCGGCCAAGCCGATTTCGTAGCCTTTTTCAGTGAGACGAATATCTGCATTGTCCTGACGAAGTAATGTCCGGTATTCAGCGCGGGAAGTAAACATGCGATAAGGTTCCTCAGTACCTTTATTAATCAGGTCGTCGATCAGCACACCTATGTAAGCCTCTGATCTTTTCAGGACAAATGGAGACAGGTTATTGACATTTCTGTGCGCATTAATACCCGCCATCAATCCCTGGCAAGCGGCTTCTTCATAGCCAGTCGTTCCATTGATTTGGCCCGCAAAAAACAGGTTTTTGATCAGGTGCGTCTCGAGGGTTGATTTCAATTGTGTAGGCGGGAAATAATCGTATTCGATCGCATAACCCGGGCGAAACATCTTTGCATTCTCAAAACCAGGGATTTTTCGCAAAGCTGCATATTGTACATCTTCCGGCAAAGAAGTCGAAAAACCATTTACATAAACTTCCACAGTATCCCAGCCTTCGGGCTCTACGAAAATCTGGTGGCGATCTTTGTCTGCAAACCGGTTGATCTTATCCTCTACCGAAGGACAATAGCGTGGACCAAGTCCTTTGATGCGGCCGGAAAACATTGGCGATCTTTCAAAGCCGGTTTTCAGCACATCGTGGACCTCCTGATTGGTGTAAGTAATCCAGCAGCTGCGTTGCTTGGCGAGCGGCTTGGTATCTGTATATGAGAATTTGGCTGGTTTCTCGTCACCCGGCTGCTCTTCCATTTTGGAGTAGTCGAGGGAGCGACCGTCGACCCGCGGCGGAGTACCTGTTTTCATTCGTCCGGATTGAAAGCCGAGTTGAACAAGCTGTTCTGTCAAACCAGTCGCGGACTTCTCTCCTGTTCTGCCGCCACCAAAATTTTTCTCGCCAATATGGATCAGCCCATTCAGGAAAGTCCCGTTGGTAAGCACGACAGATTTTGATTTGATATCTATACCCAGGCTTGTTTTCACACCACATGCCTTACCGTCTTCAACAAGCAATTCTTTCGCTGTGTCCTGCCAGAAATCAACATTCGGATTGTTCTCTAGAATATTTCGCCACTCCGTGGCAAACATTGCACGGTCGCTCTGGCATCGCGGGCTCCACATGGCCGGACCTTTTGACAAGTTCAGCATGCGGAATTGAATCATGGTCTTATCACTCACAATACCCGATTGCCCGCCGAGCGCATCGATCTCCCGAACGATCTGTCCTTTCGCCACACCGCCCATAGCGGGGTTGCATGACATTTGGGCAATGGTGTGCATGTTCATTGTGATCAGCAAAACCTTGGAGCCCATAGTACCGGCAGCCGCGGCAGCTTCACAGCCGGCGTGTCCTGCTCCCACCACGATCACATCATATTCTTGAAACATATTTGTATTCTTGTTAAACCACTTTAGTTAAAGTGTTCCACGTGGAAATTTAATTAAAAGAGCGTAAGGTATTGGTTTTCCTTGGCTCGCATCAGGCTTTTCTGCTCCTCACTTGCGTCTGCGTACCCAACCAAATGCAGTAGTCCATGAACCAAGACGCGCCTCAGCTCGGTCTCGAAATCGGCGTGAAACGTCTCTGCGTTTTCTTTTACTCTATCGATACTAATGTAAATATCTCCCTCCAATTGCTTGTCTTCCTCACTATTGTCAAACGTAATGATATCCGTAAAATAGTCGTGATCCAGGTACTGTTTGTTGATTTCCAGAAGGTATTCGTCAGAGCAAAAGATATAATTCAGCTCTATTATTTCATAACCCTCTGATTCAGAGGTGTTTTTTAACCATTTTTTGGTTTTAAGAGGACGAGGTAGGCTAAAATCAACGTCTTCGGAGAAGAAATTCAGCATGCGATCAGGATACTCAGGCGTATTAGCGGTAAGCTTGTTGCCTGTTTGTCACTTAAAGGTTTGACGATAAATATTTTACAAAAATAGCAAGGATATTCATAACAAAAGAACCAGCAGGAGCCGGTTCTTGACTACGTTTTCTTAAAACGTGTTAAAACCTGCCTGCTGGTTCAACAAGAGGAAGCCGGGATCAGTTCTTCGCCTGGTATTTGCGGAAGTATGAATCCACCTCGCGCTTGTAAAATGGCGAGAATGTCGGCGGGATTGTTCTTAATAATTCGGTCTGCTTTTCTTTTTCGCGAATGTATTTTTCAAATGCCGCCGGCGGCTGGCGGGGAAGCTGTTTGGCGCTTTGTGCTTTGCGCTGCTCATCTTCATCCTGTTCTTTCATGGCTTTTTCAGATTCCAGCAGCCTGGTCGTGATTTCCTGGTTGCGTTTGATTAGCTCGGGCGTGATCCGCTTGTTCACAAGGTCAGTTTCGGTTTCGTCCATCTTGTCGGAAATCTCCTGCAATTCCTTGCCCATTTGTTTGCCGATCTCAGTGTCTTTCTGCGACTCCATCAAGTCATTGATCATCTTCCGGATCGCAGCCTGCTCAGCAGCCATTCTGGCAAGTTTCTCGGACTGGTTTCCCTGCCCTTCCTGCCCCTCTCCCTTTCCAAGTTGCTTGATCTGCCCGTTCAGCTTTTCCTGCATTTCGCCCATGCCCGGACTATCGCCTTTTTGTTTTCCCTTTTTACCTTTCCCCGAGCCGGGCATTGCCATCGCCATTTGCTGCTGCATCTGATTAAATACATCGCTCAGCATCAATGCCAGATTATTCATCGAGGTCATCGCGGACTGTTGTTTTGAAGTCGCGGTATTGATTTGCCGGTCCTTTATACTCTTCACACTTTCATCCATGTACGATTTCATGTCGTTCAGCTCGCGGGTGATGAAAGACTGGATCTGCTCGGCACGATTGGCGAGCGCGTAAAGACTATCCTCTACAATTTTCGCGTCATCCTTCAATTTCAATTGCTGCTGGCCTAGTTTGACAAACCTCGGATCCTGCAAGCTCACTCCTTTGAAATCTTTCATTAATGCCTCCTGGTCAAATGAAAGTGTAATCAGGTTTTCAAGAATATCACGAAGCGCATCCATATTTTCCTGCATTTGTTCCATTTCCGCAGCCTCCATCGCTTCCGACATCGACTTAGACATTTGTTTCATCGCTGCTGCTGCTTTTTTCTGCGACTGAGCAGCTTTAGAGTTCTGCTGCTTGTCCAACTGCTCCTTACTCTCTTCCATTTGTTCAGAGGCGTTTTTTTGCTCCTCCTTTTGCGGGTCTACAGGTAGTTCCAGTTCCTGGCTCATCTTCTCGATTTCCTCGGTATTTTCCTGGGCCTTTTTGAAGTCTTCCTGAATTTTCTCCTGCTCTTTTTTCAGCTCTTCATTTTTGCCTTTTTTCTCTTCATTATTTTTTGTCTTTTCAGTCTGCTCGGTTTTTTCGGCTAATGCATTTTCCTTTTCGGCCAGATCGTCCAGCTTCTCAACCAGATTTTCCATTTTCTGCTCCATTTGCATTTGCTTGAAAAGCTTCATGGTACGTTCCAGCTCCTTTTCCAGATTATGCTCCTTGTTGCGGAGTTTTTCCATCATGCTCGACATCCGCTCACTTTGCTTCTGCTCAAGCATTTTTTTGAGTTCCTGATAGAGTTTATCGGTATTCTCATCCATCAGCTCGTTCATTAACTTCTGCAACTGCTCGATTTTGTTCTGAAGCTCAGGGCTCTGCTGATTAAATTGCCTCGATTTTTCATTAGCACTCTGATGCTTTTCCTTCAATGCCTGCAATTCCTTCATCAGTTCTTCGCGTTTCCGCAATACTTCTTCAATCTGTTTCTGCTCTTTAAAATCCAGCTCCTTATTACTTTTCAATCGGTTATCCAGATTTTCAATATCCTTTTGCAAACTCTGCGCCTTTTTCATCGCGGACTGCATTTGATTTTCCGTCTCCTGTTCTGATTTTTTGATATCGGCTTCAAGCTGATCCTTTGAAGGGACTACAAACTGGACAGACCTCGACCGGGCACTTTTAGCCCCATTGATGCCATCATTATCCCAAACCTGGGCATAGTATTCGATCTTATCCCCCGGCGCGAGTTTGAGGCTATCTACGTACCATTGAAAGAAGAAGCTTTGTGTATTGACCGTTTTGTTAAATGGAATAGGAAGACCTTTTGGCTGCGACGCATTAGCTTCTCCCTCTCTTTTGACAGAATAGAACATTTTCAGTTGGGAAAAACCGTAATCGTCGCTGATCGACCCGCCCAATACAAGATAATTATAAAGCGTAGTATCCTGGAAGTTTTCCAGGTTCATCACAGGATGTCTATCAGGGATTACATTGATGAAATACCCGATTTTGTCCGCATTGACGGTTTCGTCGTTTTTCAAAGTAACCTGGTACTGAGCCGATTTCCTGACCGATTTACGAACCTGAAAATGCTCGCCATTACTTTCCTTCGCCTGGTACAATGCCGAATCGTTCTCAAACCGGATAGCGAGCGAGCGGGTGGCAGATGTATTGAAGTCCCATTCAATGGTGGTTCCTTCCGGTACTGATAAATTTCCTACATTATTCAGTCCCTCCGAAGGTTTATTGAGGTAAGCAGGATAATGCAGATTTACGTCGAAAGAAAGCAACGAAGGCCGCTCATTGACATTGATACGGTATTCATCAGAAGCAAAACCGGCAGCGTCAAAAGAGAATGCTACGTCGCGTTGCAGGTTTTTGAATGTATACGAAAATGTGCGGTTACCTTCGGAATTCAGTTTGAATCTCGAACCATTTTGAACCAGGTAAACCGCTGCCGGAAGCGCCTCGCCTTCGAGTTTTAGTTTCAATGTAAAATCCTCATTACGAAAAGCTTTCAGGCTTTTGTTTTGAAGGATAAATGAAAAGGGCGCGTACGTATAATTCTTTTGGAAATGGATGATTCTGTCAGAACTGGAAGAGAAAAATGAGGGGTTAAATAAAAGTATTACAGCAATAGCAGCTAGCGGATAAATGGCGTATTTGATGCGTTTCCTGTTTTCGTTGAAACGGATCGCGTCAGAAAAACGGACAATGAGTAACTGGTTGGATTTCTGACGAATACTCGCCTCGATAAGATCTGACTGTGCACCCGATAAACCTCGGAGCTGTAAAGTATTGACAAGCTTATCGCCAACTTCAGGGAAATATTGACCAATTTGTAAAGCCGCGTCTTCATCTGAGATCGGTTTTCTGATCCCGGATAAATGAATAAGCGGCTGGATAACCCATTGAAATATAGAAAATACAACGACAGCTAAAAAGCCGAAAAATAACATTCCACGGACCAGTGAGCTGAAACGGCCGAAATATTCGATGGTATTGAAAAACAAAAAAACAGTTAGTAGCAGGCCCACCGAGAAGATAATGCCTTTTAGTAACTGATTTTGATAATATTTCTGACGGTATTCCTGAATGCGAAGCAACAGGCCTTCCATTACCGGAGTGAAAGGAGCCATATAAATCTCGTTATAACTGTGAACTGTATAACGTATGCAGGAACTGAAAATTACCGATCACCCGCATATGCTTTAAACGAAGAAATATAGTGAATTTTCAGGAAATTACAGCGTAAGTAATAGCCCGGCGGAAGCGTAATTGATCCAGTTGAAATTGTAAACGTCGTCAACATCAGCTCCTCCCTCCACTACCCGGTAGCCCAGTTTAATGCCGATCTTGTTATTTGCCTGATAAGCTACGCCCGCGAAAATGTCCTCGGCGCGGCCATATTTGGAAGCCAGCGCATCGCCTTCCAGAATAAGGGACCAGTGGTAGGAAGGTTTATAAGCAGTATAAAAATTAACCAGCGGCACAAAACCCAGGTTATCGAAATGCGTATCCTTTGATTCGCTCTTAAAACGAACATCTGCGTCCCTGATCTTCGCAGTTAACCCCAGCCCTACCAGCCAGCGTGCGCGGGACACAATGTCGTAGCGGTAGGTGAGCCTGTATGAATTGAATTTATAATGCACTTTCAGCGGCTGGCCAGCCACGAAGTTGACATTATTGAAATTGATATCTTTCTGAAAATTACCATGATAGGTAACTGAAAGCGGCGCGTATAGCAAAGATACATTGTGCCTTTTCCCAAATAAATATCCCGCCCTGATCCGGTAAAATACTTTTGGATCAATACTTAAATCATCTGCCAGATTCACGGTAGTCCCGCCGGTATTAGGTATTCTGACTTTGTTGTAGTTGGTGCCAAAAACAAGCCCTCCCTCAACGTCCAGTTTCAGCTGTGCGAATAGTGGCTGGGAACCGCATATCAGCAGCGCGATCAAAAGGAATCGTATTTTCATTTGCACCTGGTTTTATATAAAAAAACAAACAACCCACGTAGAATTGTTTGTTAAAAAATCAGTGCCTGAAGATTATTAATCGGGTAGAATTTAAATTTCAACGGTCTCGGGATAATTCTTGACTGACCGAACGAATGATTTAACGTCCTGTTCCAAATCCGAAGTTTCCTGTAAAACCCGGATAAACGCGCTCCCGATAATAGCACCGGCAGCTTGCTGCGATGCTTTTGAAAAAGTGGCATGGTCCTGGATACCGAAACCGATCAACCGTGGGTTTTTCAGGTTCAATGCATTCAGCCGCGCGAAATACGTTTCCATATCCGCACTAACCCCTGTTTTTGAGCCCGTGACGCTCGCGGAGGACACGGTATAGATAAAACCCTCACTCACTTCGTCAATCTGCCTGATACGCGCATCTGAGGTTTGCGGCGTGATAAGGAAAATATTCAGTAACCCGTAAGAATCAAATATGGATTTGTATTCTTTCAAATAGACGTCCATCGGCATGTCGGGCAGGATCAGCCCGTCTACACCGACTTCGGCACATTTGCGGCAGAAATGCTCGATCCCATATTGCAAAACCGGATTTACATATCCCATCAATAACACAGGAACAGTAATTGTTTCGCGCATATTTTCCAGTTGCTGAAAAAGGGTACGCACTGTCATTCCGTTTTCCAGTGCCCGGTCGTTGCTTTTCTGGATCGTTTCTCCGTCAGCAACCGGATCCGAATAGGGCATTCCTATCTCAACCAGATCCACGCCGCCATCCTGCAATGCCTGCAAAACGCGCCTGGTATCGGCCAGTTCAGGGAAGCCCGCCGTGAAGTACACATTCAGCAGTCCGCCACTTTCCGGCTGTTGCTGCTGAAAAAGTTCTGTAATCCGGTTCATTCTTTAGTCCAGTAATCTACAACCAATACTTTGTCAAGATGAGGCCCCAGCACTTTTCCAAAAGCTTTGTGATCCGGGTGAGGCAGGTACACTTCGCGACCGGCTTCGCTATCGAAGGTCACGAAAAATACGTGCGTAAAACCCTGGGATAAGCCTTCGGGGCTGTTATTAGTACCCCATTCCAATCCTTTGATTTCCTTGATCTTGGATGGAAGTGCGCGGAAAGCGTCTTCCACTTCCTTAACCTGTGCCGGCGTTGCCGAATCTTTGAATTTAAAAAGTACAACGTGACGAAGCATTTTTTTAGAAGCTGTGGTTTGGGCTGAAACAAATACTGTAGATCCAAAAAGGAGCATACAGGCTACAAATAGAGATTTTAAATTCATTGTGTTGTGTTTAGAAGATACAGAGAATGTGCAGGTATTAGGCAGAGCAGTTGAGGCATTCGCCTTCGTCGCTGAATTTCAGGCGGTCAAATTCGCCCAGTTTTTCTTTCAGTTCCAAAACTTCGTCTTCGAGATCGCATCTTTCAAACAGAGATAGCTCTCCCGAGTTGATTTTTTCTTCCAGCTCTTTAATTTTCAATCTCAGATCAAAAACTTCCGGCAGTGTTAAAGTGGCCATATATGTTCAAAGTAAGGTGAGAGAATCAATCGATGTATTTCATGTAAGTGCCCATATCCTTGTCTCCCCTGCCCGACAAATTAAGCACCACAGTTTCGTTCGCCGCAGCGCCCAGCCGGCCCAGAATAGCCAACGCGTGAGACGATTCCAATGCGGGAATGATACCTTCCAGGCGGGTTAGTTCAAATGCAGCCTGAACTGCTTCTTCGTCCGTAGCCGATAAAAACATTCCCCGTCCACTATCGAAAAGATAAGCGTGCTGCGGACCAATGCCAGGATAATCCAGTCCGGCAGATATTGAAAAGGGTTCAACAACCTGTCCGTCTTCGGTTTGCATTAAAATGGTCCGGCTACCGTGCAATACGCCAGGTTTGCCCAATGCAGTAGTAGCAGCAGAATGTCCTGAAGCCAGTCCCAGGCCGGCAGCCTCCACTGCGACCAATTTCACATCTTCCTCGCTGAGGTAGTGGTAAAATGCACCTGCCGCATTGCTTCCGCCGCCTACACAGGCAATTACATAGTCAGGATTTTCTTTTCCGGTTTGTTCAAGAAGCTGCCATTTAATCTCCTCTGAAATAATAGACTGAAATCTGGCAACCATATCCGGATAAGGGTGCGGACCTACCACAGAGCCGATAATGTAATGCGTATCGACGGGATTATTGATCCAGTGGCGCATTGCCTCATTGGTCGCGTCTTTCAAAGTCCGGGACCCGCACGTTGCCGGTCGTACTTCCGCACCAAGCATTTTCATCCGGGCTACGTTGGGAGCTTGCCGCTCGATATCCAGTTCGCCCATGTAAACAATACATTCCAGGTCCATCAAAGCACAAACGGTAGCAGTAGCAACTCCATGCTGGCCGGCTCCTGTTTCAGCCACAATGCGTTTTTTGCCCAGTCGCTGCGCCATCAGAATCTGTCCGATGGTATTATTCACCTTGTGTGCGCCGGTGTGACAAAGATCCTCCCTCTTTAAAAAGATATTGGTATTGTATTTCTCAGAGAGGCGGTTTGCGCGATAAAGCGGCGTTGGCCGGCCTACATAATTGCGAAGCAGGTCATTATACGCTTTTTGAAAAGAAGGATCGTGAATGATCTGTAAGTAATTTTCCTGCAACTCCTCTACGTTCGGATACAGCATTTCAGGGATGAACGCGCCTCCAAAACTTCCGTAATATCCATTGGAATCTACCTGATAAGTCTTCTTTTCTATTGTTTCTTCCATAAGATTTAAGCTTCCGCTTCCTCTTTTTCTTTGATCCTGATGAGATTAAATAATTCGCCCAGTTTTGCAACGTCCTTGATACCAGGCTCTATTTCAAATTTGCTATTCACATCAATACCGTAAACCGGCAGTGTTTTTGATAGCTCGATGATCTCTTCAATATTGTCCATTCCAATCCCGCCGCTAAGGAAGAATGGTTTCTCATTATCGTATTTTTTTAGAAGGTTCCAGTCGAAAGAAGTCCCATTTCCGCCCGGATTTGCGCCTGCGCTATCAAAAAGGAACAGGTCGCAGAAGGATTTATAATTATTGAGCATTGCAAAATTGAATTGCTCATTGATCGAAAATGCTTTGATCACGCTGACACCCTTTTGGCGGATGCTGCGACAAATATCCGGCATCTCATTTCCATGCAGCTGAGCGTATTGCAGGTCATATTTTTTGACCATATTCAAAATGTGGCCGGGACTCGCGTTTACAAAAACACCGACTTTTTTGATGCTCTGCGGGATACTCCTGATATATTCCTCACTCAATTCTTCACCAGCAAAACGGGGCGACTTTTCGTAAAAAATAAAGCCGATAAAGTTAGGTTTCAGGGCAACTACCTCTTCAATGTTGCTTTGCTGACGTAATCCGCAAACTTTAATTTTCATAGAATCAGGGAATTTAAATTCTTATGTTGAGTTAAGTTGTTTTGCAAATCTGCAAGTGCGGTTCCAGGATTTACAGTTTTCATAAAAGTTTCACCAATCAAAAAGCCTTTGTAACCATTTTGAAAAAGCCGGATAATAGTTTCAGCATCTTTCAAACCGCTTTCTGATATTTTAACAAAGGAATCGGGGATCTGTTCGCTTAATGCGATGGAAGTATCTATTGAAGTCTCAAAAGTCTTAAGATTCCGGTTATTGACCCCAATAATATCGATAGCGTCACCGATACTTTCTTCAAGCTCCTGCTGGTTATGTACTTCCAACAGAACGTCCAGGCCGAGTTCACGTGCTTTTCTGCTCAAACTGATTACTTCCCGGGGCGTCAAGCAAGCGGCTATTAAAAGAATTACATCTGCCCCTATCGCTTTTGCTTCGAAGAGTTGATACTCATCGACGATAAAATCCTTTCGCAGCATAGGAATGCCTGGATTCGCTTCCCGGGCCCTCAAAAAATCATCAAAAGATCCGCCAAAAAAATACCGGTCAGTCAATACAGACAAACCGACAGCCCCTGCATTTGCATAATCCCTAGTTACGATTTCCGGCCTAACCTGGTCATTGATAATGCCCTTTGAAGGTGATTTTCGTTTGAATTCAGAAATGACCTGCGGAGTAGAGGCTGTTTTTAATGCTTTTGCCAGAGAAATAGTAGGCTTGTCAAAATAAGTCCCCTTTTCAAGATCGGCAAACGATTTTTCCTTCTTCGATTCGAAGATTTCCTCTTTCTTTCTGGCAACGATTTTTTCTAATATATTCATTTAAGGGTCTGATAACTAAGTGCATAGATTGGTATTATATTACCATTATGCTTCCACCAGTTTTTTGAAACTATATAACGCCTTTTTGCTCTCCAAAGATTCACGGGCCGCCTCGACAGCATCCAGTATTGGCAGCTCCGGATTCGCGCAATGCAGAGCCAATGCCGCATTAGCCAGGACAGCCTGCTTTTGCGATGCAGTACAGGTATCGTTTAAGACATTCATGAAAATATCAGCAGACTCTTTCACAGTATGGCCGCCAGCCAGATCCTGAGCGCGTAGGGTTTGAAGCCCTAAATCAGAGGGAGAAAGTATTTGCTCGGAGTGAGCTGTAATGATTTTAAAAGGGCCTGTTAATGACACTTCGTCGTAACCGTCTAACGCGTGAAGAACCAAGAATTTCTTATCCGTTTGTTGGTAAAGATATGCAAAAAGGCGCGCTAATTCAAGACTGAATACGCCTACAAGCTGTTTTTTGGGAGATACCGGATTGACCATCGGACCGAGCATGTTAAAGAAAGTTTTAATGCCTAGCTCGCGACGCACAGGGGCTACATTCTTCATAGCAGGGTGAAAAAGTGGCGCGTGCAAAAAGCAAACACCGGCCTCCTCTATCTTCCTTTCCAGAATATCCTTTTCATTTGTGAACTGCGCGCCAAGGTATTCCAGAACAGTTGAAGACCCACATAGGGAAGAGACGCCGTGATTACCATGTTTCGCCACTTTTTGGCCAGTTCCAGCGACTACGAAACACGACAAGGTGGAAATATTAAAAGTATCCTTTCCGTCGCCTCCGGTACCGCAAACATCAATAGGATCATAAGCTGAAAGATCCATTGAAAGGCATAATTCCAGCATTGCGTCCCTGAATCCTTCCAGTTCTTCCACGGTAATGCTGCGCATCGCGTAAATAGTCAGAAACGAAGCGATCTCCGAAGTGGAGTATTTTCCGGTGCTGATCCCTATTAAAACATCCTTCGCTTGCTCCTTGGTTAGGATTTTGTAATCAAAAAGATGACTGAGAATATTTTTCATGCGTAAACAATTTCGGATTGGTCAATCTGTTGGTCTAAGTGGTTGAAAGAGACAATTAGATTTTAAGCCAGTTTTCCAACATCGTTTTCCCATGTTCTGTCAAAACAGACTCAGGATGAAATTGGAGCCCTTTTACATCGTATTTTTTGTGAGACAAACCCATAACCCTACCCTTTTCGTCTAATGCGGTAATGGTTAAATCCGGTGTAAAAGATTCCGGAATGACTGTCCAGGAATGGTATCTGCCAACTTTAAATTCGCCGGGAATGCCCTTAAAAATCCGTTCTTCGGGATCTGTCACAATCGCAGTATCGCTGATACCGTGGAGTACGTCCGTCATATTTTCCAGCGTAGCGCCATAAACCTCGCCTATTCCCTGGTGGCCGAGACAAATGCCAAGGATGCTTTTGCTTGGACCATATTCACGTACCAATTCATGCATGATCCCGGCCTCCGACGGAATCCCCGGGCCTGGCGAGAGCAGGATCTTGTCATATCGGGACACTTCTTCCAGACTGATCTTATCGTTTCGGAAAATATCAACCTGGTCGTTCAACTCGCGCAGGATATAAACGAGATTATAAGTGAAAGAATCGTAATTATCGAGGACTAGAATTTTCATTGGATGATGATTTCAAATGCTTAAACAACTATTTTATAATCCAGGGAGAGTTCGTCTCCGGGTTTACCGCGAATGCCCCAATTATACAAAGGAGTCTCTGTAAGTGTAATCTCGACATCGTCAAGAGCTATTCCGAGAAGATTTTGAAATCTTGAAAATATCAATTGGTAAAGTACCTTTTTAGCTTCAATGGAGCGGCCTTCAAACAATGCGATTTCAATGATTACATATTGATTTGTCCTGCCTTCTGGATAGAAAAAATCGCCTTCTTCCAGGTGAAAAAACCGGTGCGCCCGCTTGCCGGCGGGGTACTGAAAAGCATCCATAATGCAGGAATGCAACACGTCACTCATTTTTTCCCGGATCGGAAAAAGAAAGGATCTTAGTCCGTAAATCTTGACCTGTGACATTGATATCTGATTAAATTTCTTCTGCTACCTTGATTGCCTGCCTCAATGCGGCAAGCTTGTTATTGATTTCCTGTAACTCACTCTCTACGTCTGATTTGGCAACTACGCCCATCCCAGCTCTGAAAAACAGGTTATTATCCTTGCTCAAAAACGTTCTGATTGCAATGGCGTGATTAAAATCTCCATTAAAATCCATGAAACCGATAGCACCTCCATAAATACTCCTGTTGCTGGACTCCATCTGGTCAATCAGTTTCATAGCATTATGTTTGGGTGCTCCGGACAATGTCCCCGCTGGAAAGGTATCAGCCACTAGTTGCAGGGGATTTACATCTTTTTTCATCTTACCTACAACCTTAGAAACTAGGTGGATCACGTGTGAATAGTATTGAACTTCTTTATAATTAGTTACTCTCACTTCGTCGCAGCTTCTGCTTAGGTCATTTCTGGCCAAATCAACCAGCATGACATGCTCTGCGGTTTCCTTTGGATCGTTTAATAGTTGCTGTGCGGCTTCTGCATCGGCTAAATCATCGCCAGTCCGCTTGAATGTTCCTGCAATAGGATGGATTTCAGCCTGGCCTTTTTTTATGAATATTTGCTTTTCCGGGGAAGAACCGAAGATTTTGTAACTTCCGTAATCGAAGTAGAACAAATAAGGCGAAGGATTAATTGATCTCAGCGCTCTGTACACATTGAATTCATCGCCTTGAAACGAGCGGCTGAAACGTCTGGATGGGACTATTTGAAATACGTCGCCTCTAAGACAATGATCGATTCCACGCTGAATTACCGAGCGCATTTCGTCATCGGTTACATTAGATGTCTCCTCTGATATGGTATGAAAGCCATATTTTGGAAAATTCCGATTCTTTATAAGTATCTCGATCTGTTCAATACCTGTTTTATCGTTTTCTGTTCCGTACCGGTGTTCAAAAATATAAAGCTCATTTTTGAAATGGTTGATCGCTATAACATATCGGTAAACCTGGTAAAAAATTTGGTCTATGGCAGTTTCTGGACTTGGAGGTTGAATTACAATATCCTCAAAATATGTAACGGCATCATATGTCATGTGGCCAAAAAGGCCATTTGTGATAAAGGGGAATGATGATCTTTCAGATATAAAGCTTTGTGCGAAACCGTAAAGTGCCTGAACTGCGTCTTTTGGGTTTAGAAGCTTGTGGCTGGTAGAAGTTCCGTCTGGAAATTGTTGTGTTACCTCACCCGAGTTAAGTTTAAATGAAGCCACGGGATCGCAGCATATATAGGTGAAAGAGTTCTCGTTGCCATGGTAGTCAGAGCTTTCCAGCAATACTGTATTCACAAATTTATCTCTCAGTTTTAAATAAATGGAGACAGGAGTCAGGGTGTCTGCCAGTAGCTTCTTGTAGTGGGTAGTTATCGCAAAGGTTTTTTTTAGGGATGTCATAGCTTAATTTTATAAAGTGCACAAAAAAACGGCTCGCTGTTAGATGAACAGCGAGCCGTTTGAAGTATATCAATAATACTATACAATAGCCTACTCGTCCATCTTATTAAGACGTGCACGCCACCATATAATATTGAATGCTTTCATTTTTCTATGATTTCGAATTGAATGTACAAATATATATAAAAAGAGGTGTGATGTGAAAACAGTTGGCGAAAATTTGAAACGCAAAGCATAAATACTTATGATAGTATTTTGGCGACCAGACTGCGCGTCCCGGCTGCTTTACCAGGTGTTGGGCCAAGAGGGCGTCTGCCGGTACCATCGGCGGTCCCGGGCCAGGCGCCCCCGGCTTAGGCAGCCCCGCTTAACTTCTTTGTTGGGGGACGCGTAGCCGGGATTCGGAGAGGTGGACACGATGGGGTCAGGCACAAAAAAAGACCATCCTTTTGAGATGGTCTTTCTGATGGTATTGTGGCGACTACCTACTTTACCAGGTTTGATCCAAGTATCATCGGCGGTCCTGGGCTTAACTTCTCTGTTCGGGATGGGAAGAGGTGAACACCAGGCCAATAGTCACCAACAAGCTCTTTTGTTGATTCCGTGCTAAGGAAGAAGTGAAGTCGAATGCGACCCCAGCCCAACCAATAGTCACCAACAAGGTCTTTGAGTATTTCAATTTTGAATGATTGAATGTGTGAATGACTGAATAATATTCACTCATTCATTCATTGAGGCATTCAACATTGAATTTCATGTCATATTGGAAGTAGAAGAGTAAAAAAAGAAGGTTAAATGTGCAAGCTGTTGGGTAATTAGTACTGCTCGGCTGAATGTATTTCTACACGTATACCTGCAGCCTATCAACGTCGTAGTCTACAACGACCCTTATGTGGAAGATTCATCTTCGGGCTAGTTTCGCACTTAGATGCTTTCAGCGCTTATCTATTCCCCACATAGCTACCCGGCCATGCCCCTGGCGGGACAACCGGTTCACCAGCGGTGGGTCCACCTCGGTCCTCTCGTACTAAAGGCAGCCCCCGTCAATCTTCCTACGCCCACCACAGATAGGGACCGAACTGTCTCACGACGTTCTGAACCCAGCTCGCGTGCCACTTTAATCGGCGAACAGCCGAACCCTTGGGACCTTCTCCAGCCCCAGGATGTGACGAGCCGACATCGAGGTGCCAAACCTCCCCGTCGATGTGAGCTCTTGGGGGAGATCAGCCTGTTATCCCCGGCGTACCTTTTATCCTTTGAGCGATGGCCCTTCCATACAGAACCACCGGATCACTATACCCTGGTTTCCCACCTGCTCGACCCGTCGGTCTCACAGTCAAGCCTGCTTGTACTATTGCACTCCACACACGGTTACCAAGCGTGTTGAGCAGACCTTTGGAAGCCTCCGTTACACTTTTGGAGGCGACCACCCCAGTCAAACTACCCACCATGCACGGTCCTGCTCTTAGAGCAGTTAGATCCCAGGCCAGCGAAGGGTGGTATTTCAACGTTGGCTCCCCGATGCCTGGCGACACCGGCTCACAGCCTCCCACCTATCCTACACATCCCTGACCCGAAAACAATGCAAAGCTATAGTAAAGGTGCACGGGGTCTTTCCGTCCCGTGGCGGGTAAGCGGCATCTTCACCGCTACTACAATTTCACCGAGCTCACGGCCGAGACAGTGCCCAGATCGTTACACCATTCGTGCAGGTCGGAACTTACCCGACAAGGAATTTCGCTACCTTAGGACCGTTATAGTTACGGCCGCCGTTTACTGGGGCTTCGATTCAATGCTTCTCTTGCGATGACATCCCCTCTTAACCTTCCAGCACCGGGCAGGTGTCAGGCCCTATACGTCAACTTTCGTTTTGGCAGAGCCCTGTGTTTTTGCTAAACAGTCGCCTGGGCCATTTCTCTGCGGCCTCTCTTTGCAGAGGAGGCTCCCCTTCTCCCGAAGTTACAGGGTTAATTTGCCGAGTTCCTTAGCCGTGATTCACTCGAGCACCTTAGAATATTCTTCTCGACTACCTGTGTCGGTTTACGGTACGGGCTGCATACAGCTGGTGTTTCAAAAGCTTTTCTTGGAAGCGTCTTCGATGATTCGCTTTGCCCGTAGGCTCGGCTCAACGCACTATTCCGTCAGTACGTACCATCCACGATACTCCGTCACTTCTTCACACTGCATGCAGGGGCAGGAATATTAACCTGCTGTCCATCGGAGGTCGCCTGTCGGCTACTCCTTAGGCCCCGCCTAACCCTCCGTTGATTAGCATAGCGGAGGAATCCTTAGTCTTTCGGTGTGCGGATTTCTCATCCGCATTATCGTTACTTATGCCTACATTTGCTTTTCTCACCAGTCCAGCGCAGCTCACGCCACACCTTC
>NZ_VSRN01000002.1 GCF_008369915.1 Dyadobacter sp. UC 10
CGTCGTTGTCAGAGAAGGATTGGTAAGGTGCTAGTTTACGCCTCTCGCGAGCCAATGATGATCTGATGGCGTGCGTTAAAGCGGATGTATTTATCGTGTGCAAGGGGCCGTGATACGCGGATCTATGCACAAGATCTTCATTAATATTGGGCGTTACGACGGCACGCCTTTCAGCGAGCCGTCGCGATGCGGTGCGAATGACGCCGGTTCCGGCGCCGCGGCATCGGCGGCCGGCACGAAGAACAGCGAACCGGTAACCGCGCGGCTGTAGTCGAGCAGGCGGTCGTAATTGCCGAATTCGGCAGCTATATCACTGGATATGCGCGCTCGCCGGCACTGATCAAACAGATACTCGAGAACGTGTTCGTGGCCACCTGCGTCGGTAGGTCCAACGTAGCAACTCTTTTTGCCGTTGAAAAGGTTGGCAGCCTGTGCCTAACACCGGCTGCCAACCGGATGATGAAACGAATAAATCGCTGTGTGATTTAGTCGAGCGGACCTCTCCGTTTCATCCTAAGATCAAAAACGACTTGGCCAGTTTCGGTATCCACCGTCGCAGCGTAAGACAGCAGTTCGTTCCCGTCGACATTGAAGCCTTCACTGAACACGTGCAGTACCGAAGCGAGCGGCACTTGAATTCGTCGATGTTCGGCATCTGCGCCGTAGGTGTCGACGTGCCCGACAGATTGGGTCTGATACTTCGTCATGGTGATATCTTGAGAAAGTAAATCTGCTCAGACT
>NZ_VSRN01000003.1 GCF_008369915.1 Dyadobacter sp. UC 10
GCCTATGTATTCAGCCATGGATACTCCAAAAGGAGTGGGTTTCCCCATTCGGACATCTACGGATCAAAGCTCGTTTGCCAGCTCCCCGTAGCTTTTCGCAGGCTACCGCGTCCTTCATCGCCTGTGATCGCCAAGGCATCCACCACATGCACTTGTTCGCTTGACCCTATAACGAGTCTGTCTCATCGACAGTCGCTACAGGTTGAGTTCTCGCGTTGTGCCGTATTCCAATTTAAGTCGAACATAGAGTTCGAATCATCTTGAGATACATCGATACAATCACAACCCGGATAGTTTTCACGTCCATCTCAAGACGCTTCCGCTATCCAAATTACTTACTTCTTCCAGATTGTTAAAGAACGACAGCCGATATCTGTTGATATCCTCTGACTGGCTCAATCGCCAATGAGAAAAACTCGAACCAAACTTCATTCGAATGTTTGTCATTGATGATTATCGAAAGCGGCCGGCATTTTAACCGATTAAACCGCTAACAGACAGTCTTTCTGTCTTTATCAACAGCCGATAAGCGTGAGCGCTCAACTTTGCGAGATAGCTCTGGAAAGGAGGCGATCCAGCCGCACCTTCCGATACGGCTACCTTGTTACGAC
>NZ_VSRN01000004.1 GCF_008369915.1 Dyadobacter sp. UC 10
GCGCAGCAGCACGAGGGCCTTGTCGCGATAGGACAGCGTGCCGCCGGCGAGGCAGGTGTCCATCACGTTACGGTTGAAATCGGCGACTTCGGGCCAGCCGAGTTCGACCGGCTGGCCGAGCAGATACGGATGGCGCCCGCCAGCGAACCCGGCATACGCGTCGTTGTAGATCATGTAGCCGGGGCGGCCCCACAGCATCACCAGCGGCAGCGGCGACGCGAGCACCGTGCGCACGGCCGTGACGAGGCTGGCCGGCCACCCGTCGAGCGGCCCCAGCCCGGTGGCGGCCCAGTCGAATGCGGCGATGCGCCGGGCCATGTCGCCCTGCCAGCC
This sequence comes from Dyadobacter sp. UC 10, assembly GCF_008369915.1. NCBI lineage: Bacteria > Pseudomonadati > Bacteroidota > Cytophagia > Cytophagales > Spirosomataceae > Dyadobacter > Dyadobacter aurulentus. Next base: position 334 of record NZ_VSRN01000004.1, read on the forward strand.
GGTACAAGCGTGATGCTGCGCGAACAACTCGACATGCATGGGAGCGCTCCGATGAGGACATGCGGTCTCGGGCGGGGGACAAGTCGCGAAAGCGTGCTCCATTCTAGGGCAGATCGATTCGTGCGGCGACGCTGCGCCGTTCCGGAGCCCGTCGCCAAAACTGGTATGCTGATCCTCACCACGTTCACGCGGAGGGCGCCATGGCTGCTAAAGAAGTCTCGAAGAAGAAATACCTGAAAATCCTGAACAAACGCCTGCGTGC
>NZ_VSRN01000005.1 GCF_008369915.1 Dyadobacter sp. UC 10
CATCGTGCGCGCGCAGCAGCGCCTCGTAACCCACCGCACGCTGGTGCGACAGGCTGAAAATCGGCTGGAATACGGTCGTCAGCGTCATGTCGCGGTGCTGCGTCGCCAGACGTTCGAAGCCGGAACTCACCTCCCGCTCGAACCGGTACGGCGACGCGGCGGCCGGACGCTCCTGTTGCACGATCGTCATGCGTTCCTCCTGGTATTGCCTTCGAACGCGGCGCCCGACACAGCGAGCGGCGCGTGCATTGTCTTGGTTGGACCCTCGGTTGCCCGGTCGACGCCGGGCGGCTGCCCCATATCAAGCAAGCTCCGTGCAAGGCGCCGACAACCCTTGCGCCGTGCGCCTCGCGCCGGCCTGCCGCACCATCCCGGCGCAGGTCGCGCGCACTTCTGCGCAGCGCGTCACGTCGTGCCAGTCAGTCGCCTGCCCGGAAGATCGCCGTCTGGACCTGGGTGAAGTTCCGCACATCGCCGACCACCTCGGCTGTTCTGGCAGACGACAGCGCGGCATCGATTCCAGTCTGATCGCTGAAACGCAACAGCGTGACGCAGGCAAAAGGTTGTGCGCCCTTTGCCGGAAGC
>NZ_VSRN01000006.1 GCF_008369915.1 Dyadobacter sp. UC 10
GGGCAGGAAACTAGTGCTGTACTTCTATCCGAAGGACAACACGCCGGGCTGCACGACCGAAGGGCTGCAGTTCCGCGATCTCTATCCGAAGTTCAAGAAAGCCGGCGCGGAAGTCATCGGCGTGTCGCGCGACAGCCTGCGCTCGCATGACAATTTCAAGGCGAAGCTCGAACTGCCGTTCCCGCTGATTTCCGATGCCGACGAAGCGCTGTGCGCGCTGTTCGATGTCATCAAGATGAAGAAAATGTATGGCAAGGAAGTGCGCGGAATCGAGCGCTCCACGTTCCTGATCGACGCCGACGGCGTGCTTCGCCAGGCATGGCGCGGCATCAAGGTACCGGGTCATGTGGACGACGTGCTAAGTGCTGTACAAGCGCTTTGAGGCGCGTTATATTGGGCCGCAATGAATGCCAGTTCGCCCCATATTTCTCGTAGCTGCGCCGGTGCTCGTTGCGATGCTTGCCGGCACCTGACGCGCATTACGACCGTATCAGCCGAGCCGCATGCCTCTATCGACGAGGCAGCGGCTTTTTTTATGGATTGCGCGCCGGGCCTCGGTCCGGCCC
>NZ_VSRN01000007.1 GCF_008369915.1 Dyadobacter sp. UC 10
GTCAAAAGAGCCAATATTTCAGCTGTTTCGTCAAATAATCGCCAGAATATTGACACTTTCATATGAGCCGGCAGCCGCCGGATTCGCGCCGGGCCGCCGCCGTCCGCTCCGCCGCGGCAACCCGGCGGGATCATCGATGCGCTTCCGTTATCTCGTCGGTCAAGCGAGCGCACCCACGACGATTGCGAACCATTGACCGCGCCTGCCCCGACACTTGCTGATCAAGCTGCGGCCATCTGGGCGTCCACCTGGTCAACCCTGTCCGCGGCACGCACCGTATGCCGCCACACCCGAGCGGTGATCATGCCTGCATGGCCGCTCACCGCCGCCTCGAAACGCTCGCCGATCCATTCGACGAACGCGCGCACGCCGGGCGACACGTGCGGCCGCTTCACATACACGGCCGACACCGCGATCGCGTCGGGCCGCCAGCGCGGCAGCACTTCGCACAACCGCCCCGCATCGATCAGCGACTGCGCGGCGACACGCGGCGGCTGGATCAGCCCGAGGCCGTGCATGCCGCACGCCAGATACGCGGGCTCGTCGTCCACGCTGACGATCC
>NZ_VSRN01000008.1 GCF_008369915.1 Dyadobacter sp. UC 10
GCCCGAACTGGTGCGTCTCATGGCGCGGCGATGCAATCATTTCGACGTGTGGCTCGTCGCCCATGCCGATCTCTACAAGACCGCGCGCGTGCAGGCCGTGATCGAAGCCGTCGTCGACGAATTCGCGACCGCCGGGCCCTCTGCCCGGTAGCGCGCCCGGGGTGTCAGCACGCGGCCGGTTTGCGCGCGCTGCGCCACGCGCGCACGCCTGCCCACGATCCGGTCAATACGAAGAGCGTGCCTGCAATGCCCAGCGTCATCGCCCCGCCCCACAGCGCGCCGAACGTATTCATCGTTGCGCTCATGCGCGGTTCGGCAGGCCGGTAGCGCACCTCGACCGCCTCGCCGAGATGGACGTCGACCTCGCCGCCTTGCGAGTATTCGACTCGTTCGCCCGCGCGCGTCGTGAACACGATGTCCGGATGATGCGGCCCGTAGTCCAGCCGGACCACACGCCCCGGCACGACGATCGACTCACGCATGAAGTCCCGGGTCGACTGGAAATCGACGGCCGCAAAGACCAGCAGGACCGTGCCGGTCAGCACGGCGAGGCCG
>NZ_VSRN01000009.1 GCF_008369915.1 Dyadobacter sp. UC 10
TCGCGGAACTGCGCGCCGATGCTCGGGAACCGCGCGAGGAATTCGTCGAACTCCTGCTGCGCGGGGATATCCGTTTTCGGGTAGACGCGCGGGTCGAGCTGCAGGCCGACGCTCACCAGGTTGTTGGTCGACCGCGCGTGGTTGTTGAACGGAATCACCCAGAGCCAGCCGCCCTCGAACATGTGGTGCAAGGTCCCTTCGTGCCAGCGCCAGCGCTGCCCCTTGACCTTGAAGATGTCGTCGAACGGCTTGACCCCGAGCATGTGCGTGTAGAGGCTGCGCGAGTGCGTCTTGAAACGGCACGGTTCTTCGCGGAGGTTGAACTTGGTCGCGAGCGGCGCGCGGGGCCCCCCGCAGTCGATCATGTACCGGCCCGTGAACCGTTCGCCCTGGGCGGTGGCTACCGCGACGCCGTCCTTGTCGGCGTGGTAGTCGGTCACGCTCGTCTTCTGGCGGACCGTGCAGCCGTATTTGATGGCGGCCTGCAGCAGGTAGGCGTCGACGTCCTGCCGGTAATAATGGCTCTCCGGTCCCCACGGCAGCTCCGGAA
>NZ_VSRN01000010.1 GCF_008369915.1 Dyadobacter sp. UC 10
GAAATTGAGTGCGTTCAAGGCTGCCGCGGCGAAGAACGAAGCGTGGGGGGAGAAACCGCCCATCAGCCCACCGAGCACAGGTCCCGCGACCATCCCGAACCCGAAACAGGCGCTCATGAAGCCGAAGTGCCGCGCGCGCTCATCGCCATCAGTGATATCGGCAATATAAGCGCCGGCTACCGCCCCAGTCGCCCCGGTGATGCCGGCCACGATCCGCCCGATATAGAGAACCCAAAGGAAAGGCGCCGTAGTCATGATGGCGTAGTCGACAGCAGCGCCGGCCAGCGAGACGAGCAAGACCGGCCGCCGCCCGAAACGATCCGACAGCGCGCCCAGCACAGGTGCGCAGGCAAATTGCATCAACGCTTACAGCGCCAGCAGAATGCCATAGTGGGCGGTGACGTCGTTCGAGTGAACCAGATCGCGCAGGAGGCCCGGCAGCACCGGCATAATCAGGCCGATGCCGACAGCGTCGAGCGCGACAGTGCTCAGAATTACGATCAGGGGTCTGTTGGGTTTCACGTCTGGCC
>NZ_VSRN01000011.1 GCF_008369915.1 Dyadobacter sp. UC 10
GCCTCCGGCAATGCCGGGTAGCGTTCGAGCACGCGCAGCACGAGCCAGTAGCCGTGCACGCACGAATGCCAGTCGTAGCTGCCGTAGAAGATCGGGTGCAGCGCGCGCGGCCCCTGCACGTCGTGCGGACCTGCGAGCGAATGCGTGAGCTTGTTCGGATATTCGCGGGTCAGGTGCGCGAGCGCGAGCGACGCGGTGAGCCCCGGCGACTCGATGCCGAACAGGTTCACGAGCCCGCGCACGCCATGCTGCGCGGCGCCCTGCACGATGAAATCGGCCGGCGGCTCGCCGGGGCCCGCGACCTTCGGCCGGATGCCCGCATACGCCGGCTGCAGCGCGCCATCCGGCAAGCCCGGCCAGAAGGCGCGGATCGACGCGTAGAACGCGGTCGCACGCGCCGGGTCGACTTCATAGCGCAGCGCATCGCACCATTCGACGTCCGGGCCGAAACGCGCCTGCCCGCCGAGATCGAGCGTCAGGTGCACGCCGAGCCCCGCGCGGTCGGGCATCGGGTAGATC
>NZ_VSRN01000012.1 GCF_008369915.1 Dyadobacter sp. UC 10
CGATCGGGCTGACCGAGCGCAAGGGCAAGGACAGCAAGCGCCAGCGTGTGTCGGATCAGGTCAAGGTGCGCCGCAACGACCGCGTGCGCCTCGTGAAGATGGAAGCGGACAAGCCGCAGCCGGAAACGGCGCAGAGCGAAGCCGGTTCGGGCACCAACGGCTAAGCGGAGGAAAAGAAAACATGCTGACTCTTGCTCATTACCTCGTGCTCGGCGCGATCCTCTTTGCGATCGCGATCGTCGGGATTTTCCTGAACCGCCGCAACGTCATCATCATCCTGATGTCGATCGAACTGATCCTGCTCGCCGTCAACATCAACATGGTCGCCTTCTCCTCCTTCCTGAACGACATCGTCGGCCAGGTCTTCGCGCTGTTCATCCTGACGGTCGCGGCTGCCGAAGCGGCGATCGGTCTTGCAATTCTCGTTGTCTTCTACCGCAACCGCGGCTCGATCGCGGTCGAAGACGTCAATATGATGAAGGGCTGAGTGGCTCATGTTCCTCTATAAGGC
>NZ_VSRN01000013.1 GCF_008369915.1 Dyadobacter sp. UC 10
TATGCTCGCCGCATGAAATTCGCCTTGCCCTCTCTGCCGCCGCTCGCAGCCGTTCGCACCGCGCTGCGCGACGCCCGGCCCACGCTGCCGCCCGGCGCCCTCGGCTTCGCGTTGCGCAACACCGCCGCGTCGCTCCTCGCGCTCTACATCGCGTTCCGGATGAATCTCGACGACCCGAAATGGGCTGCGTCGACGGTGTGGATCGTCGCGCAGGGCAGCCGCGGGATGGGCTTGTCGAAGAGCCAGTACCGGATTCTCGGCACCGCGATCGGCGCGGCCGTCGCGCTCGTGCTGACCGGGGCGTTCGCGCAGACGCCCGAACTGTTCCTGCCGGCGCTCGCCGCGTGGATTGGCCTGTGCGCGGGCGTCGCGACCTTCCTGCGCAATTTCCGCGCGTATGCGGCGGTGCTCGCGGGCTATACGGCGGCGATCATCGCGATGGATGCCGTCTCCGCGCCGCTGCACGCATTCGATATCGCGACCGCGCGCTTCCTGTACGTGG